>NZ_JAFNMO010000010.1:0-11624 GCF_026537235.1 Bifidobacterium sp. B4111
CACACCGCATACACCACCGGCACCACAAACACCACCACAAACACCACCGCAAACGGCCCCATAAACAACCAACCACGCCAACGAGAACTCACGTGGCCCCGGGGTGCACTGCTTGACCGGGTAGCATCGCCGCTAGCAACAGCAGCCATATCTGACCTTCTCCCTCGAAGCGCTACAACAACACAAACAAACAAGCTCCGACCATATCGAACTGCAATGGACGTTCACCGGATGTTTTCGTTATCATAATAGCACGTATCTGCGAATCAAATATTCTCTGAATCTCTGATATAATGGTGTTTGCAAAAATGGTGTCGCAAACATATTGTCTGCCACCAAGGAGCAACCGACGCTAAGGACGGCAAGCTCCCATGAGCTGGATCAGGTAGGCATGGGACGGAAGAAACAGGTATCGATACAGGACGTTGCACAGTTTGCCGAGGTATCGCCGCAAACTGTGTCGCGAGTCGTTAATGACAGCACAGCTGTGCGCCCGAACACCAGACAAAAAGTGCTGAACGCCATGGAAGCCTTGGGCTACCGACCGAATTATGCCGCCAGGGCGCTGAAGCACGGCCGGTTCAACAATATTGGCATCGTCCTGTTCAACATCACCACATTTGGCAATGCACGCATCCTGGACGGCGCTGTGGAAGCCGCATCAGAATTCGGATATGCGGCGACCGTCCACGTCGTCAACCACTCATCGGAAATTACCTTAGCGGATATCCTAGAGCAGATGAAGCAGTTGCCTGTGGACGGCGTCATCGTGGTGCTTGAACAAAGAGTCGGCGATTTTGGTCGTTTTAGACCCAGCAAGGAGCTTCCCGTCGTGCTCATCACCGAGAAGCCTTCCCCTCATTGCCCCACTATCGATGCCGATCAATACGGATGCTCAACTTCGGCTGTCGAATATCTGCTCAAAAAAGGCCACCGCACTGTTTACCACATCTCAGGCCCCTCGACTTCACGAGCTGCGGAAAGCCGGGCCAAGGGATGGAGGGACGTTCTTCAGGCTTACGGCATCCCAGTGCCGCCGACTTATATAGGTGATTGGGAAGCAGACAGCGGGTATGAGGCAGGACGAGCCTTGGCGCATGAAGCTGATTGCACAGCCATCTATGCAGCCAACGACCAGATGGCTTATGGAGCCATTGAGGGCCTCAAAGACTCCGGCAAAAGAGTACCTGAAGATGTCAGCGTGATCGGTGTCGACGATTCTCTGATCGGAACGGTCCCAAGATTGAGTCTGACTACCATGCGCATGGATTTTGAAACCATCGGGCGTGAGGCCTTTGCAAAAGTCAAGCTCCAGTGTGAGGGAGAATACGTTCCTACAAACACCAAGACGCTTATTCCGGCGAAGTTGATCCAGCGCGGCTCGGTCATCGACATCAGCCAGCGACAGAAACAAGTCAGGCAAAATTAACAACTTCCCCCGGACCATCTGACACGGCATCATAGCTTTGGCCCAAGTAGATGTCAGATCACAAGTACTACGCTGCTTGCTGCAAGGGTGCGGCAGACTTCTGCGATGCCTGCAGAAGAATCCAAAGACCTCATTGCTGCCTTTAACAACCCGACATGAACGTTTGTCCATACTTGGGAGATTATTCATTAGGTAGCTAACGATCAATCCAAGGGAGGGCCTTTGAGCAAAGACTACGGCAAGCGAATCAAACGGGCAGCCAACCTCATGTCACGATCCATGGATGCCTACGCGGCTCGATATGGGCTCACAGGCACCCAGATGTCCATCATCGACTTCCTGGGCGAGTCCCAGGACCACACCCAACGGGACATAGAAATGGAATTCGACATCCGCCCGTCTACAACGACAAAAATCCTGCAGCGTATGGAGGCCAGCGGACTGGTCGGCGCCAAACGGGATCCCGGGGACGGCCGTCAACGCATCATTGTTCCGACCGCAAAGGCCCGGGCCCTGCAGAAAGCCGTGCGGGTATATATAGACAGCCAGCAAAAGGCCATGGAGCGCCAGTTCGACCAGCGTGATCTGGCTGCCTTCGATCGTGTGCTGGCCTATTTCATCTCCTTGAATTCCGGTGATTCCTCCCAGGCCGGAAAGGAGTCTCACTCATGAGCTCAACCCAAGCAGCCCAAGAGCAAAGTACAGCGATCCCCCGTATGGTAATCGGCGCTGTAGTAGCCACTGGCATCATGTCCTTCTGCGGCGTGATCGTGGAAACGGCCATGAATATCACCTTCCCTGCCCTCATGAGCCATTTTGGCATCGGAACCTCCAGCGTGCAATGGATGACCACCCTTTACCTCTTGGTCGTTGCCTCCATCACCCCGCTCTCGGCGGCCCTCAAACGCCGATTCCGCAGCCGAACCCTCTTTCTGTGCGCTAACCTGCTCTTCCTGACCGGACTGGTCATCGACGCGCTGGCTCCAATCTTCCCGCTCCTGCTGCTGGGAAGGGCCATACAAGGGTTGGGCACCAGTATCGCCCTGCCGCTGATGTTCAACATCATCCTCCAGGAGATCCCGACAAAGCGCATCGGCACCATGATGGGCGTAGGCACCCTGATTACAGCTATCGGACCAGCCGTCGGCCCCACCTTCGGCGGTTTGGTAGCGACCACGATCGGATGGCGTTTCGTCTTTATCATCCTGATCCCAGTACTGGTCATCTCGCTGGTGACCGGCCTGGCCTGTATACCCTCGGTTCCTGTGTCCGCAGACAGGCAAGCGGCCGGGCTGGGCCCGCTTGACGTGTTCCTGATGGTTCTAGGGTTTGCAGGTCTGATCTTCGGCATCAGCAACGCATCGGCAGGATGGCTCTCCTGGAGGTTTGGCGGAACGCTGGCCCTGGGGCTTGTCGCCCTGACAGCGTTCAGCCTCCGCGCCCAGCATCAGGCCTATCCGATCATCGACGTGTACTTGTTCACTGACAGTTGCTTCTCCCTGCATGTCGGAGCCTACATTCTATTCGAGATCTGTGCCCTGGCTCTCTCCTTCATCTTGCCCAACCACCTGCAGCTGGTTGATGGATGCACCTCTCTGCAGGCCGGACTGGTGTTGCTGCCGGGTGCGGCGATCGGAGCTGTTCTGGCACCGCTCTCCGGCAGGCTCTACGATCAGCTAGGCCCGCGCATTCCCATCATCAGCGGTAGCTGTGTTGCCTTTGTCGGCCTCCTCGGATTTGCTCTGACGGCCCGCCGACTGACAGCCATAACCGTCCTGGTGCTCTATATTTTCTTCATGCTGGGCATCGGGCTGAGCTTCGGCAACATCATGACCAACGGTCTGCATCGGCTGAGCTCGGAGCAACAGGCCGACGGCAACGCCATTTTCAACACCGTCCAGCAGTTCGCCGCAGCCATCGGCAGCAGCCTGGCGGCCACCATCGTAGCAGCAGGCCAGGCCGCAGTGGCAGACCGGCGGCTGGGCACCATCAATGGCTCCCAGCATGCCTTGATCTTGCTGCTGATCGTTGGCACCCTGGAGGTTCTGCTGATTCTGGCCGCCCTGCGTCGCTCTCAGAAACCGCAGCATGCTTGAGGGATGGCAGCCTTCAGTCCACGTTCAAGAAAACCCTCATCTCGTTTTCGCCACGGTTAGACCAAGCGAAATAGGGAATCAGGGTGGCCGTGGTCGGCATACGACGGACCGGTTGCCATTGACGGTAGAGCGGAGCAGTATCAGCCCCGTCTGCTGACTCCCGCCAGGCTGGCGCCCGCAGTCTGACCATGCTGCGGCTGACCGCATCGACATGACCCTCGGCCTTAGAATCGTCGAGATATGCCCCGGCCTGAAAAGTGAAGGGCTCGACTCTCACGCGGCTTGCATCACCCGACAAGGCATTGCCGTCCAGATGCAGCAGATGCAGGTTGGCCCCGTTGTCCCTTTCCTCGGCGCAGTAGACTATGGGTCCCCTGGTCACCGCCACCTTGTCCGCATCCTGGCTGACCAGAGGATTGGCAGCAACAGCACGCACTGGCATGTCGAAGTCGATGTCGATCCGATCGCCCTTCTTCCAGGGACCGGAAAGGTAGAGGTACCCCTGTTCCACACGTCGGCTGATAACATCCGAGGAACCTTGGCCTGTGCGGACCGTCACCGCATCGGCAGCTGCATCGCCGCCAGCCCAGGAAGGCAGACGGAGAGCCAGGGTGGTCAAGCCATCACCGGAAGCCTGAACCTTTAGGCGGATTACACCCTTCCAAGGCAATTCCGAATGCACCTGCAAAGCGATCGACCCCTCCCCCAAGTCCGTCTGGATCCTACCGCCGATGTAGAGGTGTACAAAGAACGTGGACCCATCCTCGGCAAGGGTGTAAGCGTAATTCTGCACCGATTCGACCAGGCGGGCCAAGTTGGGCGGGCAGCAGGCGCATCCGAACCACCGTTTACGCACGACGGGCACGTAACTGTAGCGGGGATCCTTGTTCAGCTTGGTCTGGGGCCTGACCTCGAGGGGATTGCCATAGAAGAAGCTCTTGCCATCCATGGCCATACCGTCAAGCACCGTGTTATAGAGGGCCAGCTCCATCACGTCGGCATATTCCGATCTGGGGTCCAGCTGCAGCATTCTACGGGCGAAGAAGATCAGAGCCACAGAAGCGCAGGTTTCACAATATCCGGTGTCGTTGGGCAGGTCGTAGGCATAGGAGTGCGATTCGGCATCCGCGTCGGCACCCACCCCTCCCGTGACGTAGAGTTTCTTATCAACAATGTCACGCCAGATGGCATGCACCGCCTCATTCAGTGCAGAGTCCTCGGTCAACCTGGCCACATCGGCAACTCCCGAATATAGATACCCGGCCCTGACCGCATGCCCGACGGCTTGACGTTGCTGAGCCACCGGTTCATGGGCCTGATAGTAGGCATAGGGTGCTGGCCTGCTGTCGTCGACAGTGAAGTTGGCATGCTCATAGGCTGCCCTCTGCCGATCCTCCTGCTCGAAGTAGAGGGGGCTTGTTCCCCGCTGATTGACGAAGTAGGCCGCCAGGTCCAGATACCGCTTGATTCCGGTGGTCTCATACAGGCGGATCAGAGCCATCTCGGCAATCTCGTGACCCGGATAGCCGTGCAGCTGATCGTCGGCCGGTCCGAAAGTCGCAGCCACATAGTCGGCAAACCGCTCGGCCGCATGCAAAAGCTTGGTCTTGCCCGTGCCCTGGAAATAGGCGATGGCACCCTCTATCAAATGGCCCAGGGAGTAGAGCTCATGATGATCCTTGAGATTGGTGAAGTGCCGGTTCATCCCGTTGAGGATGTAGTAGGTGTCCAGGTATCCGCTGTCCAGTTGGGCGGCACAGACAATGTCTATCGCCCCGTCGGCAAGCCGCTCCAGTTCAGCATCCGGATGATGCGCCAGGGAGTACCCCACGGCTTCCACCCATTTGGAGAAGTCGGTGTCCTGGAAAACGTAACCATAGAACTTATCCGGATCGGGATGATCCGGATCCTTCGGCAGGCAGTGGAATCCCTGATTGGTGTAAGTCGGCGGCTGGAAGTCTCCACTTCCCTCCTGCCCATTCAGCCTCTCGTTGAGAGCGGCGGCAGCGCGAAAATTGTGCATGCAGTAGCTGGACGAAGCACCAGGCACCTGGTCGTTGAGAGCCCTCCATTGGTAGGGCAGGACCGCTGTTCTGACCAGCTCCTGCTCGGCTGACCAGAAGGGGTCGTCGACGCTGGCCTGGCTGATCTCAATAGGCCCGCTCATATTGAATTGCTGACTCATGCTGCCATCTGCCTTTCTATGTGACGGCTGAAGACGGTTAGCACCAGCGCAACAGTCGCCAGGGCCGCAGCCACGATGGGAAAAAGATAGACCTGCTGATCGGCCGTCTGGAAGAATTTGAAGAAAATGATGGCAATGGCATTGCCGATGGCCGCGGTCTGGTTCCATGCCGTCTGCAGCTGGGTCTCATAGGACTCAGGAGAGAGTCCGGAGACCAGGGAGCTGCCGATCGGACCTACGAGCTGGTCGGACAGGGCCATGAAGGCGTAGTAAATCAGCACCCACCAAAGAGAGTAGCCGGATGATCCGCTCCCACCCAGAATCAGGGAGGGTATGGTCAGCGTGAAGAAAGCCAGAGCCGTGACCAGCAACCCCATACCATATTTATAGGTGGTCCGGATTGCCCCGACACGGGTTTTAGTCCACAGGAAGATGAAAATAGGCCCGGCTATCAGATCCATGACCATGTAGATGACTTGGAGCGAACCCGGGGCGATGGTGATACCGAAGATCACCCGGTTGACCTTCTTGTCCAGGAAAATGGCGATGGCGCTGGTCAACAGAGTGGCGCCCAGGGCCATGACGATCTGAGCGAAGAAGAACCAGAGAAAGGCCCGAAGATGGGTGTGATCACGGGCGGTCAGGTCTTTTTTGGTGAACAGGTTGACTAGGAAGCAGATGGGTACTACGAAAGCGAAGGTGGTGACGGCGTTGACGATGGCATTCAGGTTGAAATGCTTGGTCAGGACCAGGGCGGCGATGACCAGCGCCAGCAAAACTAACCCGATGACCAGACCCTTGAGTATCTTCTGGCGCTCCTGGGCCGACAGGGGCTTGATGGGAGCCTCACCCAGGGGTCCAAAGAACCGATACTGTGTGAAGAAGATAGCCGCGCCGTAGAGCAGGGCAAAGATCCCGGCCACAGCGAAGCCGATATGGTAGTTGCTCAGACCGATCTGGCCCACCACGACCGGGGTGATGATCCCAGCCACCGTGTTGGCAAACTGGTGGATGGTGAATGCCGCGTCGCGTCTGCGGGCATCCTCCTTGCGGTAGAGCTGCCCGGTCAGGGAGGCATTGGACATCCCCATGATGGGCATGGACAGCAGCACCAGGGCGATGTAGGCCATGGTCTGCCCGAAGACCTGCCTGGTCGGCGGTATAGCAAGGATGAAGAAGGCTGTGGCCTTGAGAAGATTGCCTAGTATCAGCGCCTTACGCATTCCCAGGACCCTGTCAGACAGCCAGCTGCCCACGATATTGAGCAACCCGTTGGCCGCTCCCATGGCCGCGATCATCAGAGCCGCATCCCCCTGGGAGAACCCCAGCCCCTTGGAGAATGGGGTGTAGAGGTAGTAGATCATCAGTGCGTAGAATGCGCCCCAGGCGGCCGAGTTGCAGAAATTGCCCAGAGCCAGGGTCCCGATAGCACGAGGATGTCCGAAGAAGCCCTTGTCGTCCCTGACCTCTTCCAAGGTGCTCTCCGTGTGTTTCATGATTGCATCGCTCCCGGAATAGTGGTGAATTTATAGAAAAGGTGGATGATTTTGAGGTATAGATTCTTTACAGGCGTCTGGGTCACCGACCCCTGCGCTGGTATGGTTCGGTCTGCCACGGTCGTTCCGTCTCTTTCTCATATGCCTAGGCTCCGCTGCCTATGCTGCCTTTAATGGTAGTGATGGCGAATCTCAAAGCCGGTGGCCTAGAATTCACAATACGTGTGGTTTTTTTACCTATTTTCTCCGACGAGAGGTCGATTTTCATGACATTGTTCTATGACCAGGAAAGCCAGCCGCAGCCCGAGCTGGTGTCTGCCGGCACCTTTATAGGCGACCCAGGCTGGCAGCACAGCAGACGCGTCATCAGGACCTTCGAAATCATCTGCAACATCCAGGGCATTTTGCCCTTGCAGATTGGCGATACGCGCTACATGGTGGGTCCGAGCACCTTCCTGATCGTGCCTCCCAACCTAGAGCATCGAGGATTTCGCGCCATCACCGAGAGCCTGCGATTCGATTGGATGCATTTCAATCTGCCTGGCTTGACCCCAGTCAGAGGCAACAGCGATGATCCCGAAGCGGACGAGGCTTCGAGCATCCTCCTGCCTGCCTACAGCGAGCACCTGTTCATGGACCGGATCACCGTCATCACCAACCAGTTGCTGGACGTCTACCAGATGCACGGCGATCAACACTATCTGAATGCTATCCTGGCCTGCGTGCTTTATGAGGTGACCATGCAGGCCAAGCAGCTTCTGCACACCCCGTCTATGAACATTCATGAACTGCAGCCGGTGCGCGACTGGATCCGCATACACGCTCTGGGGCCGATCAGCCTGAGCCAAATCGCCGACTACTTCAGCTACAACAAAAGCTACCTATCGCGCAAATACCGGCAGAAGTTCGGCATCACCATTTCCCAGGAGATCGAACGCTTCCGCATGGAGGCGGCTAAGTCGCTGCTGGTGGAGACCGACGACACAGTGGAAGGCATCGGGGCCATCGTCGGGTACAAGGACGACAAATACTTCATGAAGGTATTCAAACGCAACACCGGCATCAGCCCCACCCGCTACCGAAGAACCTTTCACCAAAGGCACTTCAACTCCCACTGAGCGCTACAACCGGGTCGATCATAAGGACAATAGGTGAGTTTTAATGACGCAGTGGTCTCTGCCAGGCCGATTTCGCGGCCGACGCTCATAGGATGAAAACAGCAAGGTGATTTTGCAACGAAGGGAGATCCCCATGCCTCACACCAACCCGCCTCGGATGATTTTCAGCCAGATGATCGATCCTCGACGCATCGAGCTCTACTGGGACCAGGAGGTGGAGGGAGCCTCAGATCCCAGGCATTTCCGTCTGTCCCTGGACGACCATCCTCTGCCGCTGATGGAGAGGACCGACGTGGAGTGGAATCTGCTCAATGTCTATGAGCCCATCAAGAAACGGTCCACGTTGATTACCAGAGAACCCTTGGATCGCACTGTTCTGGGACGCCTGTCCGTACGAGCGGAAGCGGCCATAGTCAATCAACAGGGTCAGCAGGCCGATCCGGAAGTCGAGATCGTGGTCAACAACTGGCACTGCCAGTATACGCAGTTCACCAACTGCCGCTGCGGAATCCCCATCGAGTCATCTGACGACGTCAGGCACCACACCCGGCTGTTGGCGGCCGACCTGATCGACACCATGATGTCCGCATCGCCGCGGATAGCCCGGACCATGATCTCCCTTGGGGCCAGGGTCGCCATCTACGGACCTCATGAGGATGTCTATGACATACCTGAACATCGTGGCGGCGCCCAGATTATGGATCGCCCTGTGGAAGGGTACGGCGGCATGATCGGCGACCCGGTCACCTCCATCTCCGCCGCCAATATCGAGCGCACCACCGAGGGCATGCATCAGACCCGCTACCCCAACGAGTCCATACTGGCCCATGAATTCGGCCACGCCATCCACCTGCTGGGCATCAACCGTCTGGAAGATCAGAGTCTGGCCCATCGAATCCAGGCCGCCTACAGCCATGCAATGGAGGCTGGACTCTGGCCGCGAACCTACCTGATCGGCAACATCGAAGAGTACTTCGCCACCCTTACATCCATGTGGTTCAACGTCATGGCCGAGAGCGCCGACGACACCTGGGACGGGGTCCGAGGCCCGCTCAACACCAGGAATGAGCTGCACGAATACGACCCGATCGGCTACGACCTGCTTGCGGACATATATCCGCAGACCGCTCTGCCCTACCCTTGGGATACCAATGCAGTCAACCACGACTACAGCGGGCATATGGACCAGTTGCCCTGAGGGCACTAAAACTTTAGCCAGTCATCCTGCCCAAGGCCAGTCTCTCTCACTTGAAGGTAAGAGGGAATCACTTGCTGATCAATGTCATCAGCCACACTTGTAACCGACCGATGCAAAAATCAACAACTGGTGCTTTCCACACAAGCGGAATGTCTTCGGACCCCCCCCCCAGGCATTCACTGTTCCACGAACCGACATAAGCATGAGGAATCGACCAGACAAGCCCGCAAGAATCCCTAAAAAGTTACCCTGTTAATGTTCCAAAGGTGAAGGGCAGCCGTATGACGGACGCCCCTGCTGCTGGGAGCGGGATGCTTCGCTTTAAAGTGATGAGGCTGAGCGTGATAAGGTTGTTTCTGGTTGTAGGGAATACATGTGCGGCTTGCGGCTTTACATGAGGCGGGGGCACTGGGAAGCATGACCGCGTATGCGTGGATAGGGGTTTGTGCATATCATGCGCCAGCATTCGAACATCTCGGCCAGGGCCATCGGCATCTTGCTTGTCGTCATCCTGCCTGCCAGCCTCCTGGCCGGAGGCTTGGCCGCAGCCGATGCCACCGTCGGCAAACCATCCGGCACGGCCACGCACGCCACCCTGGAAAACCCAAGGAAGCAGGACCCCGAAACCCCCAGCGCAGATAGCCGGCAGCCCGACGCCGCTGGCAGCGCGCTGACCGCCACCCCGCCAGCCCCTTCATCCCCGCTGACCACATCCTCCCCACTGCCGTCATCCTCCCCCCTGGCCGCGCCCGACGCTCCCGACACCACAGGCAGCCGGCCGCAAGCCCAATCCTCCCAAACCTGGACGGTCAGCTTCGACCCGGCCGGCGGCAGCAGCATCGGCGGGCAGACCATCCCCGACGGGGGGCAGGCCAGCCGGCCCAGCCCCGACCCGTCCAGGGACGGGTACCTGTTCGACGGCTGGTTCCAAGGCGATGTCGCCTACGACTTCACCCAGCCTGTCAACCGCAGCATCGCCCTGACCGCCCGGTGGACCAAGGGAGACGGCAACTGGTCCATCAGCCCCAGCCAAGGGCCTATAACCGGGGGCGCCAAGGTCACCCTCACCCCGCCAGAACAGCGCGGCATCAAATTCAGCCAGCTCAGCATGGGCGGCATGCATTCCGCGGTCCTCGCCTCGGACGGCAGCCTCTACACCTGGGGAGACAACGGCGGCGGCGAGCTGGGCGACGGCACCAACACCAACAGGAACACGCCAGTCCAAGTGAAGAAGCCCCAAGGCGCGCCAGAAGGATTCATTTGGAAACAAGCCAGCATAGGCTGGTCCCATTCCGCGGCGTTCGGCTCGGACGGCAACCTGTACACCTGGGGTGACAACGGCCATGGCCAGCTGGGCGACGGCACCACCACCAACCGCAACAGGCCAATCCCGGTCGGCAAGCCCCAAGGCGCGCCAGAAAAATTCACCTGGAAACGATTCATCCTAGGAGACTTGAATACCGCAGCATTCGGCTCGGACGGCAACCTCTACACATGGGGGAACAACCAGTACGGCCAGCTGGGCGACGGCACCACCACCGACAGGAGCAGGCCAGTCCTGGTCGGCAAGCCCCAAGGAGCCCCCGACGGATTCACCTGGAAACAGGTCAGCATAGGCTGGCAGCATTCCGCGGCCATCGGCTCGGACGGCAACCTCTACACCTGGGGACAGAACTACAGAGCCCAGCTGGGCGACGGCACCACCACCGACCGGCACACGCCGACCTTGGTCGGCAAGCCCCAAGGAGCCCCCGACGGATTCACCTGGAAACAAATCAGCCTAGGCGACTGGCATACAGAGGCTTTAGGCTCGGACGGCAGCTTCTACATCTGGGGAAGCAACGAATACGGCCAGCTGGGCGACGGCACCACCACCAACAGGAGCAGGCCAATCCCGGTCGGCAAGCCCCAAGGAGCCCCCGACGGATTCACCTGGAAATACGCGATCCTAGGCTGCAACCATTCCGCGGCGATCGGCTCGGACGGCCAGCTCTACACCTGGGGAGTCAACGGCAACGGCCAGCTGGGCGACGGCACCACCACCGACCGGAACCGGCCGGTCATGGTCGTCTTCCCCGGCGCCACCACGCCTACTGATGTCC
>NZ_JAFNMO010000011.1:0-9805 GCF_026537235.1 Bifidobacterium sp. B4111
CCCGACCTATTAACAACCACCCAACACGCTTACAGCCACAAGGCCAAACCCCCAACATAAACAACGCGTTTAGTTCCTATAGCCCTGCCTATAATTATCAACGTAGGTGCATTAGCTAACTGATGGGCAAAGGCCGTGGAATCATGCATCTCATGGTCATTTTAAAAGGACTTATTAAGTATGAATCAGGCAACGCAGAGAAATAATGAAAGAGACACCGAATGTCTCCTGCTTCAGAATGTTAGATTTGAAAAAAGGATGGAGCACCTTCAAGATCTTCAGAGAGAGCTATTCCTGGAACAGCAAAACCGCAAAAAGGAGGAGTTTGTTTCTCCTGCTGTTAGATTGGGCAACTTCTGGTATTTCTCACGGAACTTTGTAGGAAAGCCTTATGATGTACAGTACCGTTTGCCGGTTATCGCTGATGATGATTGGAATCCTCCCGACGTTATTGCAGTCGCTAATCAGAGTGATGTAAAGGGTGAAGAGGTTGTATTCGATGCCAATGCTGAAATCGGCAGTTCGAAATATTTCCATTTGCAAGATTTGTCTATCAGCAATGACGGCAAACTTCTGCTTTACAGCACGGATACTAAAGGCAATGAAAGATATACTGTTCATCTTCGTCGAATCACGCAATCCAAGCCGCTATCGGATGTTATTCCCGATACCGGCGGGGCATGTTTAAGTCCCGATGGGCAATGGGTGTTCTATCTGGTACTTGATAATCAGATGAGACCATTCGCAGTGAAACGACATCACATTGGATCGAGTATTCAAGAAGATGTTGAAGTGTTTAGAGAAAATGACGAAAAATTCCGCGTAACTGTCACGATTAGTAATGATAACCAATACATCGTCATTACATCGGCCTCTCCAACAAGCAAAGAAGTTTTAATCTTGCCGGCGGCAAACCCAACAGGCGAATTCATATCTTTTATAAAAAGACACAATAGTATTAAGTATTCCGTGCAGTTCGGTTTTTTTGAAGCCGAGGAAGACGAAGAAGACGATATACCAATTGCCGTGATCCGACATAATGGCAGAACACCGAACTTTGAAGTCGATATAATCGATATGCGTTTGCACGAGCCGCCCTTCTATATCGGTGAGGGAACATGTATCGCTATGGGAGAATCTTGCCCGGTAGACGATACTGAGATAGCGCGAAAAGACAGTAAATCTATCTTGGCAGGAAAGCGCCAGCGCACCCTTCCAAATCCTCGAATTTTCCAGCAAGTGCGAGGTTTGAACATTTTTTCCGTCTGTGTTCGCCGCAACTTCATTTCATTAAGCTACCGTTCAGATGGGCTGCCTCGTATTGCTTTTGTTGATAAAGCTTCAGTTAAGGAATCTACTGAGTTCAATCGTCCTTTGAATCTTAATGAGGTGAAGCCACTCACCAATAACAGGGTGGATTCTGTAGGTGATAGTAAGATTTATTCCATCGTTAGCTCAGGGAACTTGTCATATGATTCCCCGAATATGCGTTACTCAATTTTCAGTTATACATCTCCCACAGAAATTCGTGAAGTGAATCCATTGACTGGCGATGACAACTTTGTAGGGGGATATGCAGGTTTTGAGGATTTTGATAGCAGCCTATATGCCGAACAGCGGATCTGGCTACCGTCAAGAGACGGTGAGAAGATTCCAGTATCACTGATTTGGAAAAAAGAACTGCAGCAAAATATATATCGCGAGAGACAACTGCATTCAGCATTTACCGGTCTTCCACAGAATCGGCCTATGTATATAACAGGTTACGGTGCTTATGGAGTCAGCACTGATCCAGACTTCTCAATGGAGCGACTAAGTTTACTTGACCGTGGAATATTATATGCAGTGGTTCATGTCCGCGGTGGGGGGGAACTAGGATATACCTGGCATGAACAGGGTCGGAAGCTTCATAAAAGAACATCATTTGAGGACTTTATAGATTCAACCCAAGCTTTACAAGATGCCGGCTGTGCGAAGCCTGAAAGAACCGTGGCTTATGGTAATTCTGCCGGCGGATTACTTGTGGCATCCGCAGTTTCGATGGCACCAGATTGTTATGCGGGTGTTATTGCGGACAGTCCTTTTGTTGATCCGTTAACAACGCTTCTTAACCCATCTTCTCCTCTGACTGTGGCGGAATGGGACGAATGGGGAAATCCGTTGGAAAGCCAAAAGGTTTTCGATTATATCAGGTCATATTCACCTTGTGAAAACCTTCCTTCTCACGGAAAGCAGAAAGGGAAGGGGAGTGGTGAATCCGTGCAAGAATGGAGATTCCCTTCAGTTTTAGCAATAGCCGCAAAGCAAGATGCTCGGGTCTCCTATAGAGAATCTCTGAAGTGGGTGTCACTGCTCCAGGAAATCGGTGCAGACGCAGTCGTTAATATCATTCAGAATGGAAGCCACGGGGGAGGATCAGGTAAGTATAGACGCTGGGAAAAGTTTGCTATGCAAACGGCTTGGTGTCTTGACATCATTGGATGCAGCAATTGAAGGTCCATCTCTACTCAAAGGAAAGTTGCCATCTTAAAAGGCGACGTATGGGTACTTAGCTATCAAAGGCAATGAGCAAGTTATTAATATTCAAGAAGCGAGTTAAAACAGAAGTTGACACTGAACCGGGTTCTGATAATATTACTACAAAGCATAGTCCGCAACGATGGGAGACGCAATGATTGGGGAAGCTGTATACATGCGGGCGACGCACCCAGGATCTCCTTTCTTTGTCGATAGCCGTAGTCTCATGGCACATGCCGAAGAGTCATGGGATCCTGAACCTGACTGTCCGATAGGATGGGCTTCAAATAAATCCGTAGTATGGACATATATGCAGCCGACTGCTTGCATAATGAGGACCCACGGATGGAAAATTCATGTGACGGCTTCCCTTGACAATGCACAATCAGTTTTAGAAAAAGTTTCTAAAATCTGTATTTCAGAGCATGTTATGTTCAAATATCTCAGGGATAAACAACAGTACCGATCCTCCAATACCAAATATGCAGGACGCAGCTCTAGTGGAAAATTCATAACCATATATCCCTTTTCTGATGAGCATCTTGAAAGATTAACCCTCAAACTAGAGGAAGCAATAGGCGGTGAACCAGGACCTTATATCCTCAGTGATTTAAGGTACAATAACGGACCTATCTTTTTCAGATATGGGGCGTTTGTTTCAATAGAAATGTCCGATGCGGAAGGTGAGAAGATAAGTCTCATTCCCGACGCTGACGGAGTGTTGAAAGAGGACATACGGGGGGTTCGCCCAATCATTCCACATGGTGTCCCAATCCCACCGGTTGTTAATGAGGCTTATGAGGCCTATAACAAAAATCTATCTACAGAACTTGATAATTACGTGGATTTGAAGGCCGTACATTTTTCTAATGCCGGAGGAGTATATTCCGCACGAAACAGAGACGATGAACAAGTCATTTTAAAAGAGGCTCGTCCATATGCAGGTCTTGATGATAATAAACAAGACGCTACTACACGACTTGCCCATGAATGGTCAATATTAAAACATGCTGAGCATCTGGGAATTACGCCGAAACCACTAAAGCAGTTTAAGGTTTGGGAGCACCATTTTGTTGAGATGGAGTGTATAACAGGTACACCGTTCAACGATTGGATCACGGAACATATGCCGATAGTACGTGATAGTTATCAGGCAATGCAAGACTATAAACAGCGCTCCTTACAGATTGCTCATTTGCTAATCGACACCGTTGAAAAATTACACACTACAGGATATGCTCACGGAGATCTTCAGTTGGCGAACGTTTTTGTTTCCGAGAACGATGATGCCGTTCGATTGATAGATTTGGAAGCTGCGAGGAATCTTAAAGATACCAATCCACCAGCAATGAATGCGATGGGGTTCCAGCCTCCCAAGCACTGTACAGCTGAGCAAGCAGATTGGTTTGCTGTTTCACGACTCATCGCAACGCTTTTTGACATACAGAATAATATAACAATCCTCTCTCCGGAGTACTGGTCAGTCTTTTTAAAGAGAATACAGGAAGCATTTGGGGAAGAACCCGTCAGCTTGATTAACTCCTTGAACGAAAGATATCCCGGCGAAAACGGAATAGTGGTGGTGCCAGCCACTCCAACAGAAAGTATCCGACCATACACTTGGAAATTACCTCAGCAGCAAGTTTCTTTACATGATATACAACTCATATCCAATCAGACGGTAAAAGGCATAGAAGCCACTCGCCATGCGGTTCCTGGAAAGCTTTTTCCTGCAGATGCAAAACTTGAGTCAAACTATGCTCATGTAAATATCGCCACAGGAGCAGCCGGTGTCTTACTGAGCCTTATTCGGGCAGGGAAAACAGTTGATCCCGCCGATGTAAGGTGGACATTTGATTCACTAGTTAATGGGATATCGGAAAGCGCTGACTATGGTCTGTTTTCCGGTCTTACCGGCATGGCGACTTTCTTCTATGAGGTGGGTAAGAAAGATTGGGCCAAGAACTTAATCAAACAAGTTTCAGGTAATTGGAAAAGCCTACGGAACGTTAACCTAGAAAAAGGCCTATCAGGTATTGGTTTGGCGCTTACTGCCTTTGGCGCTTCAGAGGAAGAAGACCAATATATAGGGACAGCAGTCAATATCGCTGATCACATACATCAAGTACTGTTCGATACGGATATTGAACATGAACATAAGAAACTCAGCCACAGCTCTGGCCTTTTCCAAGGCTGGTCGGGAGCTGCTCTATTCTTTTCGTCCTTAGGAAAGGTGACAGAGGACCCACGATATTTTTCATGGGCCTCCGCATGCATAGAGCACGATTTATCCTATACCGATTTGTCAGATTCCGGCCGTCGAGGGGTTATTGAAGGCGAGTATAACCGCTCGCTACCATACTTGACTAACGGATCTGCTGGACTCCTTACCGCAATATCGTGGGCTAGGCTTATGCAGAATAACGAATCGCTATTCTCTGATGTGTTTGAATCCCTTGTAGAGGCATGTGCTTCACCCACGTATGCTTTCAGCGGACTGTACAACGGACGAGCTGGCATTATGTCTGCTTTAGCGGTAGGGAAAACTTGGATTTCAGATTATGCTGAAATTCAAACCATGCATTTAAAAAATCTTCTGGATTACAGTCTGGCCTACCATGAACAACCAGTTTTTGTCGGCGATAGCATGTTGAGGCTATCTGCCGACTATTCAACAGGTTCTGCAGGAGTTCTTTCCGCACTTACCTCTATGACTGGATCTGGGTGGGAATTCCTACCGATTGTCAATCCAGATCAATTCTGTGGGCAACAGCTCATGGCCAAGCAAATTAGCGAATGGAAGGAGGTGTGAAATGAACGTTCTGAATCTGCAAGACGAAGATACCAATGAGAACCCTATGCATAAGAGTAATCATAGTTACTTCTTGTGCACCAGTTACAGCGATACGAGCAACGTGTTGTGTTGGTAAATAGGAATATCGCCCCATGACAGCGTTTATTTCAGTACTCGTTGTCGTGGGGCTTTATAATCGCATGAGGTCTGGCGATACTCTGATCTCAGTACCATGAAGGTTAATATTATGCGTGATGGTGTGGTAGTAGCTGAACAGCTAAGTAAGAATTTCGTCTCGGGTGACGGGACTCCCACTGTGGTGTTCAATGATCTTTCTTTTGTTGCTGCTGGTGGTGCCATGACCGCAATTACAGGGCCCTCTGGATGTGGTAAGAGCACCTTGCTATATTGCCTTTCTGGTCTTGAACAGCCATCTCAAGGAAATGTGTGGGTGCTGGGTGAGGAACTAACTAAGAAGAACCAGCGTAACTTGGCTTTGTTTCGCAGATCGCATATCGGGTTTGTGTTTCAGTCCTACAATCTTGTCCCGTCCATGACCGTTCGTGACAATATCCTGCTCCCCTTGACTCTCAGCCATCGCAAGGTCGATCAAGGAAGCATCGATGCCCTCATGGATAAGTTCCACTTGAGCGGGCACGACAATGACGCAGCTAGTTCGCTCTCAGGTGGTGAGCAGCAGCGGGTATCCTTGATTCGCACCTTGGTCGCGGATCCCGATGTTGTGTTCGCCGATGAGCCGACAGGTGCTCTTGACCAGAAGTCCGGACAGTTGGTTTTCTCGCAGTTGCGGGACTTCTCCCATCGACCCGGTAAATGCGTGGTCGTGGTCACACACGATCTCCGCCTGGCCCGGCAATGCGACGTCGTATACACCATGAGTGATGGCGGATTTGTCGCATCAGGGAATGTGGAAGAGCAAGCGTAGTTATTGCCCTGATTCTGTATGGCGATGCGGCGTGAAAGGTGTAAGTCATGAAGTGGGCGTTGAATGATCTGAAAGCCAATAGAGGAATCTGGGCCGGTGTGTTTCTTGTGCTTGTGGTCACGCAGACGATTCTGTGCGCCATGAGTGTATGCAAGGGAATCAATGATCTCAAACATGATTCCCCGGGGGAAGTGGGTGTGGTATCTCACCATCTCAGCACTAACGTGGACTCGGTCTACCAGATAGCAATGGTCCTGGGTTGCCTGGTCATTATGGTGACGATTCAGGCTTCCATAAGGCAGCGGCGGAAGGGACTTGCATTGTTGTCCCTGCTTGGTGCCACACCTAGGCAGGTGCTGACCCTCACCATGGTGCAGGTGTTCGTGCTGACTCTGATCTCCTCCATCGTTGGTATGGCGCTGGCGCCAATTCTTGCCCCACGGATTCTAAAGTTCCAGTTGGAGGCCGTGCTGTTACCGCCGCTTATCACTTTTACTTGGCAGGGTTTCTTAGACTTTGCTTTGAGGGGGCTTGCAGTCGGTTTCATTGTGGCTTTGTTGGGTGCTCTCTTTACTCTGCGTGCTTTGAGGAAAGTGCTTCCGGTTGAGCTGCTGAGAGGTTCAGGAACTGAGGAAGTCCACGTCACGAGAGCTGGGCGCGGTCTGAGGAGATTCCTTATTATCGGTGGTTTCATCGCCCTGCTGGCACCGGCTGTCGCTGCCGTCATCCTGGTGTTGAACGACCCCAAAACTCTGAGTAAGACCCAATTGGGCATCATCATGCAACCCATGTCATTAGGCCCGATCATCGCGATACTGCTGTTTCTGGTCGCTCTGGCCTATTCTGGAGGACCCATCATCCAATGGGCCACCAAAACATGGACGAATCTGGTTCCTGTGCAATCCGATGTCTGGAAGATCGCACGGGCACAAGCCATTGTGAGAAGTCGCGGGAAGGCATTCGGCTCCACCATCATCTCACTGACTGCTTGCCTGTTCCTGCTCGGTGGATT
Source organism: Bifidobacterium sp. B4111 (assembly GCF_026537235.1). NCBI lineage: Bacteria > Bacillati > Actinomycetota > Actinomycetes > Bifidobacteriales > Bifidobacteriaceae > Bifidobacterium > Bifidobacterium sp. B4111. Next base: position 7,270 of record NZ_JAFNMO010000011.1, read on the forward strand.
GTTAATCACAGGTCAAACCAGTACTGCTGCCATAAGTGGCTTTCCCCAGTTGAAAGACATGGGATCAGCCACACCGATAGAGCTTATGTCCAGCCTGTGGTCGGCCTTGCTCATTGCTGTAATCGGTGCGGTCGCCAGTTTCGCCATCTCTGCCAAGGAACGCAACCTTGATCTGGCCCTTATCTCCATCGCGGGCGCTGTGCCCGGACAGCTACTTGCCATATCGGCCTTGGATGGTTTCATCCTCGTGACCACCGGTATCCTTATCTCTGCGGGGGCCACCTTGCTCGTCGGAGTTTTCACCGCTGTGACATTCCTCCCTCTTTCCAAGAATCTCTTTGTAGTGGTCTTCCCCTGGAAGTTCTTCATTATCCTTGCTGTGCCCATTATCGCCGCGGGAACACTTTCCACATTTTTCTCTGCACGTTCTAGTTTGAAGCGATCGGCAATTGAAACCGTCCAAACAGCCATAGGCGAATAGCGGAAATCATGTCAACTATGCAAACTCAGCAACGTCAAAAAACCACAATTTTTAATGTATTCAGACTATTGAAACCGCACACAGCTATCACTGTTGTTGTGATGTCTGTGGGTATAGTGTCTTCAGGTCTGGCGTTACTACAACCTCTGTGTGTCAATTATCTTCTACACGCCATAGAACAGAGTCAGAAGTTGGTGAGACCAATTGCAGTCTTGGCGCTTTTGTTTGTAGCAGGCATCGTCCTGGATGGTTTGGGATCCAATATGGCAAACCGCCTTGCGGCGAAAATAGTTTTCGATAAACGTAGCAATCTCATTACCTGTATCCTCGGCCTGCCGGTACAAGAGTATGATAAGAGGGAGTCGGGTGACTATGTCTCAACTGTCATCTCAGATACTAATGAGTTACGCTCAGCCCTGTCATCAGACTTCTTTAAAGTGGCCGCGAATCTGTTAACAGCTTGCGGATCAGCTGTCGCTATGCTGTTCATTGATACCAGACTCTTTGCCGTGGCACTTATAACTTCGTGCACATCCATTCTGTTGATGATTGCTGCTTCTTCTCGTCTGCAGGCCTATACCGAACTGGTACAAGCTAAGACAGCAAGACTGTCTAATGCCATACTGCGATCATTAGCTGGAATTCGCACAATTAAGGCCTTTATGGCAACAGTGCCTGAAACGAAAAGAGTAGTCGGTACCGCAGAAGAAGTGTATCGGGCAACAGTAAAAGTGGCCAACAAGGAAACAATCATTCGGTCCATTGTGAACTGCGCCATACAGCTGACCTTACTAATCGTTTTTTCCTTTGGCGGCGCGGAAATAGCGAAAGGGGATCTTGATATTTCTAATTTCATCTCCTTTTCAATGTATTTGACTATGGTTGTTTCTTCGCTAAGCTCCTTTTCCTCATCTATAACCACGGCTTTCAAAGCTTTAGGACCACTCAGGAGAATAGAAGACATTGAATCTTTGCGCGATAAAAGCGAAACCGTAAGTTCGAGCAATATGCTTTCCCCAGATGGGCATTCCTCGTTTGATACAGCCAACATTACGCTGGAGTTCAAAGATGTATGCTTTTCTTACAATACAGCGGACAAAGATGATGAACGAAATACCACTCTGCAGAACATTAGTTTTAGCGCAGTCCCACACCAAAGAACCGTCATCGTGGGCTCGTCGGGTTCAGGTAAAACTACGCTGCTTTCCCTATTGGAGGCTTTTTATAGGCCGGATTCGGGGCATATCCTATACAACAATGTTGACTCAACTGATTTAAATGCCAACGATATCAGGAAAGTAGTTAGCTATATTGAACAAGATGCTCCTATATTCTCCGGTAGTATTCGAGATAATCTAACGATGGGAACCATCGAAGCAAGCGATGAGACATGTTGGAATGCGCTCAAGCTCGTCAATCTTGATACAAAAGTTAGGAATCTCGAACAAGAGTTAAATACGCAGGTCGGTGAACAAGGCCACTTCCTGAGCGGCGGAGAACGTCAGAGACTTTCCATCGCCAGGATTTTGCTGCACAGAAAACCTGTCATTCTCTTAGACGAGCCTACGTCAAGCCTCGACTCAATCAACCAACAGAAGATAAATGCTCTACTACGCGAGATATTCTCCGAACAAACCGTCATTGAAGTAGTTCACAGAATGTCAACAATTGAGCCAGGTGATCAAATACTGGTCATGGAAAAGGGCAAAATCGTCGCATGCGGCACGCATGACGAACTTAAGATTTCCAGCCCAGCTTATAGGGAACTACTACAGATGCCGACCATTAGCCAGCAAACCACAGACAATTAAATGTGATGACTTTGTGAATTCTTGTATTTAAATGTAGATACACTAGTCTCATAACGGTATATTTAATGATGTTAGAAGCCGCCACTGCCTCCATCATATTTATATGATGTGCACACTAGGGCGGCATTTTCTTTACCTAAAGGGGATGTAACTGAGATGAGGCCTATAGGAACTAAACGCGTTGTTTTAGGTTCTGTGTGTGGGTTTGGTTGTGTGTTGGTCAGAGTGTGGTGTTGGGGTATCT
>NZ_JAFNMO010000012.1:0-7692 GCF_026537235.1 Bifidobacterium sp. B4111
CTGAACCCAAACTCCTGACGCTCGTCCACATGCTCACCGTCTGCCCGGACGCGCTCCGGGCGGACATGCAGCGGTGGTACGGGCTCGACATGGATGAGATCGGGTACACGATCCGCGTCAGAAGGGCCGCGGACCTCGCGGCCAACATCCCCGAGGAGGGGGCCGTGTGGCCCAGGCTTGACAAGCGCCTCCAATGGGGGACTACGAAACAACTGCTAGCCAACATCTCCGACGCCACAGGGTTCATCGCCTGGACCAGGACCAGCGAAGCCCAGCGCAGGAACGCCCGCTGGAAGGGCGCACTGGAGCGCCCGGGTATCGAACACCGGCGAGCCCGACAGCCCGGCGTGCAGGCCATGAGCCGCGACCGGCTCGACCGGCTGCTGAGCATGCCCAGACATGCGGCACCGACACACAACTGAACAGAGGAGGCCATGATGGCCGCAGGAGCAACCGAGCTGGCGACAGCCTACCTGAGCCTTGTCCCATCACTACGTGGAGCGGCGGACGCTATCAACAGGCAGCTCGGCGGCGTCGACGTGAGCAAGTCCGGCGCTTCTATGGGTGGTCAGCTCGCCAAGAGCATCGGGCCAACCTTCGGCAGCAAGGTGGCCTCCTCCCTGTCATCTTTATCGACGCATGCCGCAAGCGCCGCGTCGAAAGCGGCCACAGCCGTCACAACGTCGATATCAGGTTCCAGCGGCTGGCAACTAGTGGCGGGGCTCGGCGCTAAATATCTGAATCCCATAGCTCAGACCGCTGTATCGGTGGCAGCCAAAGGATCATCGGCCTTCACTGGATTTGCCACAAGTGCCGGCTCCTTATTCTCGACGCTGTTCGGCAAACTGCCACCAGTCGCCCAAACGGCATTGACCGCAGTAGGTGGAGCGGTCGGTACGCTTGGTTCGAAGATCGGGACCACGCTGTCCCCCGTTATAAGCTCCATAGGCACGAAACTTGGTGGGATACCAGGTGCGGTCGGCTCTGCGTTCTCCTCGATCCCGAACGTTGTGGGCTCCTCCATCGACGCTGTGGGCGGGGTCTTCTCCCGTGGCGCGGGGGCCATCAAGAGCATGGCGAGCTCCCTGGGAGAACACATCAAGGGGGCGCTTACCTCGGCCATGGCTGTCGGCGGGGCGGCTGTGGTCGCCGGCATGGGGATGATCACCTCGCAGATCGGCAATGCCGTCAGCAGGGCCGATACGCTGCATAACTTCCCGAAGATCATGAAGAACCTCGGCTACTCGGCTGATGACGCGGCCAAGTCCGTTAAGACCATGAGCGACAGACTCATCGGCCTTCCCACGACGCTTGACTCGATGACAGGCATGGCTCAGAAGCTTGCACCTCTCACCGGCAATCTGCAACAGGCCACCGACGTGAGCCTGGCCCTGAACGATGCCCTCCTGGCGGGAGGTAAAAGCACCCAGCTCCAGTCCAATGCCATGGAACAGTACGCGCAGATGCTGTCGGTCGGCAAGGTCGACATGATGGCCTGGCGCAGCATGGTCGATGCCATGCCCGGGCAGATGGACCAGCTCGCCAAGAGCCTGCTCGGAGCGAACGCCAACCAGATGGACCTGTACAACGCAATGAAGTCAGGGAAGGTCACCTTCTCGGACTTCAACAACGCAGTCATGAATCTGGACAAGAACGGCGTAAACGGGTTCGCATCCTTCAGCCAGCAAGCCAAGGACGCCACCAACGGCATCAGCACGCAGTGGACCAACCTGAAAACAGCCATCGGCCGTGGACTTGCAGGGTTACTTGACGCTGTCGGGTATACGCGCATTACGGGTGCCATGTCCGGAATCACGAAAGCCGTCAATGGGGCATTCAATTCCATCAACAGCACGGTCGGACCGATAGTCAACTCTATCAGCGCGAAAATGCATGAACTGTCATCAGTTTTCAATGGAGGACAATTCAACGGCATCAAGTCCATCATTGCCCCCATCGCGGCTGTGGGAGCAGCTGTAGGTGCAGGCGGGCTTGCTGGTGCATTCGAAAAACTGGGAAAGACGATACCTGCTCTTGCAGGGCCGCTTGGCAAGCTGGGAGGCCCCCTTAATGCTCTCGGAGGGCCTTTCGGGATCGTGCTTGCCGCCGTGGGCGCTTTGATTGCACAATCCCCACAGCTTCAGGCGACGCTGGGCGGGACCATGAAGTCGGCGTTCTCAGCCCTGGGGAGTGCCGTGAATGCTTGCAAGCCCGCATTTGATGGCTTTGTGGCTGTGCTGAATAACGCATTGGCTTCAGCCATGCCTGCGATAATAAGTGTCTTCAATTCCATCATTCCCCTGTTCAATACGGCCATCAGCGCATGGGCACCATTGATACCAGCGGTTCTGATGCCTCTGATGAACGTTATTTCGGCGCTTATCCCTCCATTGACCAGTATCATCACGTCGATACTGCCCCCGATAGCGAGTCTGCTGTCCGCACTTAACCCCCCACTCACGCAAATCGTGGGTGTGATTGTGCAAGTGGCTGGCATCATCATGTCGGCGCTTATGCCCGTGCTCCAGCAGATCGCTCCGGTCATCTCCTCGATAGTGGGAATCGTGGCGAGTCTGATAACCTCGCTCACCCCTATCATTGCCGAGATAGTGACGAGTGTGGCTGTGATGGTCGGCGCGGCGACGCCCCTGATCCACGGCCTGGTCGACGTGTTCGCTTGGCTTGTCTCCCAGGTGGTGAGTTTCATCCAGGGGGTCATCGTGCCTACGATCCAGGGCATGCTTCCGGTGGTGCAGAGCGTCGTCAGCACGATCAGCGGCATCATCCAGGGCATCGCCCAAGTGGTCCGTGGTGTGGTAAATATCGTGGCCGGTATCTTCACCGGCGACTGGGCGCGCGTCTGGAACGGGCTCGGCGGTGTCGTCAAGGGTGCAGTGGACATCGTGAAATCCTACGTCGGCGGTTTCGTCGACATCGGCAAGAACATGATCAAGGGCCTTTGGAACGGCATCGAATCGACCGGTGCATGGATATGGGGCAAGATCAGCGGCTTCTGCAACGGGATTGTGGACAAGGTCAAGGGCCTGTTCGGCATCCACTCCCCGTCACGCTTGTTCCGCGAGGAGATCGGCGTCATGCTCGGACGCGGCCTGGCTCTTGGCATTGATGACAGCTCGCCAATGGTCGAGAAACGGGTCATGGCGTTGTCCAATGTCATAAACAGTGGACTAGCCGTAGGCAGTGGGAAGGTCACTGTCCCTGCGACCGGCCTCGGCTCTGCCGCTCCTGTCGTGCAACAGGACATCCATGTGGAAAACCACGGGATGCAGGACGTGTATACGCAGGGCACCATTCTGGGCCGGACGCTTGCGTCGAGTGCGCGTCAGTCCATCAGGGCAAGGGGGATGGTATGAGCCTTTATGCCGAACTGGTCTACGGTGACGACCGGCTGAAGTTGCACGGCTCCGACATTGTGGATGACGGATGCGTCTATCTCGACAAGGACGGGATCGAGGGGTGGCTGTCGGCCCCCGAGGTGAAGACCGAACCTGTGGAACGCAAGTGGGGCAACGGGGCGCATGACGTCGCCGCAGAGGACATCTCCTACGCGGCCAGGACAGTCACCCTGCACCTGGATCTGGTATCCAACGCACGTGAGCGGCTGCTCGACATGGCATCGCTCCTTTCCAGGGCTGCGGGGCGTCTGGTCAGGCTCAGGGTCGTGGACGGCGGCCAGGACACGTTTGTGGATGGGTATGTGCGCCCGGAATACGGTGCCACATGGTCAAACCAGGTGCTCACAGGCACTCTGACGCTTGTGTGCCCGCGTCCTGAGCGTCGGTCGTGGCTGTCGCAGGATGTGCTGCTGTATCCGGGTGCGTCCTTGTCGGGCGGCTTGTCTTATGGGGGCAAGGGCTTGGGTTTGGCCTACCCGCTCTCCTACGGGGCTGATGCTGACTCCCCCCAGAGCGTGGCATTGCTGCGCAATGCGGGGAGCGCGACAGCTTATCCGACGGTCACGGTGACGGGGCCGATGCCTGAGGGCGTGCTCCTGGTGGGCTCTGATGGCAGAGCAGTGCAGTGGTCGGGGAGCGTGGGTCCGACGCCTCTGGCCTTGGATTGCCGTACGCAGACCGCGTCCATGGGTGGCGTGGATGTGAGCCGGTCGCTGACTCGCAGGGGGTTTCCTTCGGTGCCGCCTGGCGGGTCCTTGTCGGTGCAGCTGATGAGCCCGGGGGCCGGCTGGGTGACGGTCAGCGTCAGGGATACGTATTTATAGGAGGATTGCGATGTCTACGGCTTTTGGTGTGGCTCCCGACTCGTCGGGGCAGGGGTGCGATGCGATGACCCACCGGAGGGTGATCGCCAGCCAATGGGAGAACACGGGCGTGGTGACGGGCCTGGAGGTGTCGGGCCGTCAGGATCTGCGCTACGGGGCGAGCCCGGGCGCGGCGGTGTGTTCGATGGGGGATGCGGACGGGATGAGCATCGCCTGGTGGGACGGTGCCGGCAGCCCGTGCACGGAGAACGCTGTGGACGCTGGGGACTCGGCGTATCCGAGGATCGATGCCGTGTACATGATCGCTCATACTGGCCAGCCTGACAATCTGGTGCACGTGAAAGCGGCGCAGGGGGAGCCGTCCGCGTCCCCGGTCGCGCCTCGGGTGGAGGCTGGCGGGCAGGTGCTCGCGTATATGATGCTGCCTGCCGGGGCGACGAGCACGGCTGCCGCCTCCCGGTGGGGCGATGTGGATTATGCGGTCCCGTACGGGGCGAGGATGGGCCGGCTGGGGTATGGGCGGAACACGTCGACCGTCGTGCAGGATTGGACGTCGAGATGGTGGTCTCAGGCTCCGGCTGTGACGCTGATGATGCCGACCGACCGTCTGGTGACGGTCCGGTTCACCTTCCGGGCGAGCGTGGACGGCGAGCAGGTGGGCAGCTTTTATACCATGCCTGTGGTGGACGGGGTGGAGATGGGCGACGGGGCTGACGAGTGCCAGGTGTCGTACGTGTGGGCGCGCCAGCATGTGGAGTGGAGCCTGGTCCTGTCCGGCGGGGCCTCCCATACGGTGGATGTGATGGCCAAGCCCAATCTTGGCCGCCCCCGGTTCACCTGGCGGGGCCTGCGCACGGTGGAGGTCGTCGACGAGGGGGTCGTCCGGTGAGCTGGCGTGTGTGGGTCGTGGATGCGCGGGACGGGCGGATCGTCGCCCCGGTGGACGTGCCGTCCTTCCAATGGCAGATGAGCATACGCGACACGTCCTTCAGCACGACCCCGCAGCAGCCGCCGCAGGGGGAGCCGGGGGATCGGACCGCCAGCGGCCTGTCCCTGCCCTGGTCGGCGCTGCCCGCGTCCACCCCGGCAGAGCGGAACCTGCTCCTGGACTCGTCCAGGAGGGCCATGTGCCTGACCTGGGCCGGCTCGTATGAGGGTGACGACTTCGGCACGCCCGTCATCTGGGGCTTTGTCGGGGACAGGCTGGACAAGCAGCAGGACACGAGCTTCCCGCTCTCATCCCCGCTGGAGTTTTTGAATGACCGCCTGGTGGTCAGGGACGGCAGATTCCGTGACGGGAAGAGCCCGGACGTGATCAGCGTGTCCGGCTTGTCCTACCGGGGCATCCTGTGCGAGGCCGGCCTGTATGCGACCAGCCGCAAGCTGGGGGGCACCCTGCCCTTCGACTGGCCCTACCAAGGGGAGAAGGGCACCCGGCAGAAGACCAGCTGGAAAGCCTGGAACATTCAGAACAACAGCGCGAAAAAGCTCATGAGCGACATCGCCGATTTGAAGGACGGCCCGGATTTCGCGTTCATCCCGTACCTGACCGAGGATGGCGGGCATGTGCGGGTGAGGCTGGAGGCCGGCAGCGACGGGGACCGCCGCCTGTTCGCCGACCGGGCCCCGGTCTGCCTGTCCTATCATCCCGGAGCCGGCCTGCTGGACGGCTTGCAGGTGGCGCATGCCGCGCCCGTCCAGCGGGTGTACGCGACCGGCGCAGGCCAGGACGAGAGCGTGATCACCGCCCTGGCCGAGGACCTGACGGGCATCGCCGGAGGGCCCGACCCGCAGATCCTGCGCGAGACTGCATTTTCGGATACGGACACTGACAATCCTGCCGTGCTTCTTTCCCATGCGCAGGCTCAGCTGCAGGCAGGACGGCGCAAGCTGATCCAGCTCACCGCGCAGGCGCATTTCGGGGACATGACGGCGGGCAACGTGGCCTTGTCGCCGGCCAGCCTGCGCCCGGGCATGCCGGTCATCCTCTCCATCCAAGGGTTCCCCAGCCTTGAGGACGGGGACTATCCTGGCGGCGTCATGTCCCTGTCTGGCGACCAGTCCGGCACCGCTCAAATCACTTTCGACGTCATGGAAGACCCGTACCAGTAAAGGGAGGCTTATCGTGCAGCATCCGCTGATCATCCCGCCCACCCCGGCCGAGCAGCTGGCCGCCCTCGCGGCGGGAGCCTTGGACGCGGCCACTCGGCAGCAGACCGGCAATATCGGCAGCGTCACCATCCCCACGGCGGGCGGCACCAAGCTGGTCGCCGGACAGGGGGCAGGCGATCAGGGCTTCGCCCCCTGGGTGGGGGACACGACCGCGCCTGGCATGCCGACTGGCATCAGTGTGGACTCCTCGGCGGGCATGATCCTGGTCTCCTGGGATGGGAGCCTTGAGGGTGGCGTGCCTGCGGATTTTGATCATGTCCAGATTCTGGTTGATGGTGTGGAGGCTGGCCAGCTGCGGGTCAGGGGGACGGCCGCCCTGGGCCCGTATGAGGCGGACAGCGTCCACCAGGTGACTGTCCGCGCGTGGGATGATGCGCATGCGGAGGACGGCAGCCCCGCGCCCAACGGGTCAGCGGAGAGCGCGCCTGTGAGCGTGACGGTCAGGAGCGTCGTGGATCCGGGTCAGGTCCAGGCGGCTCAGGACAAGGCCCAGCAGGCTTTGGACAGGATCGCGGGTGTAGGCAGGGATGTGCAGCAGGCGTCCAAGGACGCGCAGGCCGCCTCAGTCGCCTCGGCCCAAGCCAAGCAGGCCGCCGACGCGGCCTCCGGCAAGGCCGACTCGGCCGCAAACGCGGCTGCGGATGCCTCAAGCAAGGCGGATTCGGCCTCCGGCAAGGCCGACTCGGCTGCGGCTGCGGCCGATGCGGCTTCGGGCAAGGCTGATACGGCCTTGTCGCGGGGTGTGGAGCTGGTCCGCAATCCGGCCTTCGACCCAGTCTGGGGTGATCTGGACGGCTTCGGGCTGGGCATGGGCTCTTCGGGCGCTCCGGCTGCGCCTCCGTCACCGTATACGACTTATGGCGCGCTCACGCAGCGGGATTACTTCAGCAGCTGGCGCTTCCCACTCGACAAGGGCCGCAGGTACCGGTTCGGTTTCTGGTGCATCTGCGACGGTCAAGGCCGTGAGGATCTGCGGATCGGATGGAGATATACCGTCTCGGGAACGCATTGGGATGAGGCGGTCACGGTCACGCAGGAGGAGGCCTCCTCCTGGGTGTGGCGGGAGGCTGTAGCCAGCACGCCCGACCAGTGGAACGACACTGACCATAGCATGAGCGTGTGGCTGAACATCGCCGGGTACGGGGATGCTGCGACGGGCTGGTGGATCACCGGCCTGACAATCCGGGACGTGACTGACAGCCAGGATGCCAAGGACCAGGCCAGGCAGGCGCAGGCCACGGCGGACGGGAAGAACCGGATCATCGCCGCGGCTGCCGAGC
>NZ_JAFNMO010000013.1:0-4113 GCF_026537235.1 Bifidobacterium sp. B4111
AGTGACCTGGCCCTGCTTGGTGCCGGCGTGTGCGGCGCGATCCTGTTCTTCGCGGTTCCTTGGACGCTGGTGGAGCCTCGGCTTGGCCTGGTGGACCTGGCTGCCCTCGTGTGCGGCTTCTGGTGCCTGGAACGGGGTGAGCGGGCATGACTCTTCCTACTCGTCCTGGATGCTCGTGTGCGACGTGCGCGCGTCTGACTTCCAGCATCTGCGAGAAGTGCCATAGGTCCTCGTGCGCGCACGCCTTGTGGTGCGGGTACGAGTGCAACGCTGAGGCAGCTGCAAGGCATGGGGCGACCAGACCCTGCTGGACCAAAGACAAACCCATCAAAATCAAGAAATTCGTGAAGGAGGCCAAGTAATGGCCGGAGAGACTTATTTGACGATTGTCGGCAATCTGACCGCCGACCCTGAGATGCGGACCACGTCCAACGGTGGCACGGTGGCGAACCTGACGATCGCGTCCACGCCCCGACAGTTCGACCGGAATACTGGCCAGTGGGAGGACGGGGAAACGCTGTTCATGCGCTGCTCCGCCTGGGATACGCAGTATCATCCCACCGCTTCCAACATTCAGGCCAGCCTGGCCAAGGGCATGCGGGTCATCGCCCGTGGACGCTTGGAGCAGCGCTCCTATCAGGACCGGGATGGCAACAAGCGCACGGTCGTGGAGATGCGCCTGGACGAGATCGGGCCAGCGCTGACAAGGAACACTGCCCAGGTGACCAGGAACAGCAATGGTCAGCAGCAGGCTCCGCAGCAGTCGCAGCAGTGGGGGAGCGGTCCCCAGCAGTGGGGCGGCCAGCAGGCCCAGGCTCCCGCCTCCCAGCCGCAGGACCCGTGGGGAGGTGCCGGCGATGACGATCCGGTCTTTTGATCCCTTTGCCGGGATCGAGCAGCCGGTCGACTGGGATGCGGTGGAGGCTGCCGAGCTCAGACGCGAGGAGGATGCCGAACGCCAGGCCGAACTGGAGCGCGACCGCAGATACATGGAGGACCTGATATGAGCCGTAATCGCAAGAGCGCCAAGCGTGCTGGTGCGGATATGGAGACCGCTACGGCGTCTTATCTGGCCTGGGGTCTTGATGATCCGAGGGTGGAGAGACGCCACCTGTCCGGGTCCCAGGACCGGGGAGACATCAATGGCATCATGCATGACCAGCATCGGGTGGTCATCGAATGCAAGAACACGGCCCGCATGGACATCCCCAAGCATCTTGACCAGGCGCAGAAGGAGGCCATGCACGATGGCGCTACATTCTGGGCCGTCGTGCAGAAGCGTGCCGGAATCGGGATTGATTCAAGGGAGACGGTGGGCCAGCAGCTGGTCTACATGACCTTGGAGCAGTATGCGCTGCTCCTGAACCACGGGGAGCCATTGGGGCCCGATGCGGAGGCCACGTCATGAGGTATGTGAGCATCTTCAGCGGCGTTGAGGCGGCATCGGTGGCTTGGTGTCCTCTTGGCTGGGAGCCGGTGGCTTTCAGTGAGATCGAGTCGTTCCCGAGCGCCGTCCTTGCCCACCATTATCCGAATACGCCCAATTTGGGCGACATTACGAAGATTGATTGGAGCGCACATGACGATTGCCTTACAGCCGACCTTGTGGTCGGGGGAAGCCCTTGCCAGTCCTTCAGCATCGCCGGACGGCGGGAGGGCCTTGAGGGAGCCTCCGGGCTCATGTGGGAGTATGTACGAGCAATACAGGCAATCCGTCCTCAATGGCTTGTCTGGGAGAACGTCCCGGGAGCGCTCAGCAGCTCGCACGGGGAGGATTTCCGATGCCTGCTCCAAGCCTTGGATGAGCTCGGGTATGGTCTGGCATGGCGAGTACTCGACGCGCAATTCTTCGGAGTGGCCAAAAGACGCCGCCGTGTCTACATTGTCGGAAGTCTTGGAAGTACACGCGCCTGCGAAGTACTTTTTGAGCCCGAAAGCCTGCGCTGGGATCATCCGTCGAGCCACGAAAAGAGGCAAGCCCTTGCCAGGCAGGCTCAAGGCAGCCTTGGAGGCGCAGATGATGGCGGAGGCTGCCTGACCTCCTGGGATACGCAGTCACGGCGCATCTACCGGCCTGACGGCGCATGGCCGACCCTGGATGCCAGGGCACGCTCAGGAGGCGACGGCAGGGCCGTGGCTTTCCTGCCCAACGCGGGCCATAAGGCGGGGTCGATGGCGGTCAGCGAGGAGCTGAGTCCCACGCTCAAGACCGAGCACAATCCTGCGGTGCTGTGTGCCAGCAACCGCGGCCCGCGCTCATCCATAGGGGAGGACGTGTCCCCGTCCCTTATGGCATCTGATGACAAGAACCCGAATGTGATGCTGTGTGCCACTGACAGTACTGCGAATGCGTCCATCGGCGAGGGTTTCGCGCCGACGCTGACTGCGCATGCCGCGAAAAGCGCAGGCTACGTGTTCTCCCCGAAAAACGCGGCTACGGCTGGTTTGAGCGTCAGTCGGGAGACGAGCCCCACTCTGTCCGCGACCAAGCAGCCCGCCGTGTCGGGCGATGGCATGGTGCGTCGGCTCATGCCCGTGGAGTGCGAGCGTTTGCAGGGCTTCCCGGACTCCTGGACCGACGTGCCGTACAAGGGCAGGGAGCACGCTCCCGACAGTCCCAGATACAAGACCCTCGGCAACAGCATGGCCGTGCCGGTCATGGCTTGGATCGGGCGGCGCATCCAGCAAACGGAGGAGGCGTCTCATGACGTGGCTTGACCATAAGGCTCTAATGATCGCCCGGCAGCTTCGTGAGCCGGCCAGCAGACGCCGGTACACGCGCCGTTTGCATGAGCTTGACCCCGTGCACGGCGGGCACCGGTCCAGGGAGGACATGTGCCTGCTGCATGAGACGCCACGCGAGCGGGCGACTCGAGGCAGGGTCAAGTTCAAAGATACGAGCCGACCCATCAAAGACCTGCGCGGTGAGACGTTCGGCATGCTCACTGTGATCGACTACTGGGGGCGTAAAGGCCGGAAGATCATGTGGACGTGCCGGTGCGACTGCGGGAAGGTCAAGACCATCATCGGCAGCAACCTCACAAGCGGAAGAACACGGTCCTGCGGATGCCAACGAGGGCAAGGAAGCAAAAAGAAAGGAGGGAATCATGGTGTGGTTCAAGGTCGATGACCGGCTCCCGCTCAACCCGAAAATGGCAGGGGTGAGCATAGCCGCCGTCGGGCTATGGGTTGAAGCAGGTGCTTGGGCAAGTGCTTCGCAAACTGACGGGCAAGTGCTTAAGCGTTTGCTTCGTGTGCTTCACCCTGATGCTTCGGAAAAACTCGCGGAAGAACTCGTCGCGGCGGGTCTGTGGGAAGATCAGGGTGACCACTGGCAGATTCACGACTTTCTGAAGTACAACCCTCCACGGGAAGAAGTCGAGGCCAAGAAAGCCCGTCGTTCCAGGGCTGGGAAGCTCGGCGGCATCAAGTCGGGCAAGTCGAGGCGAAGCAAACGCGAAGCAAATGCTGAAGCAAATGCTAAAGCAAATGCTGAAGCAAAACATGAAGCAAAAACGAACCCCGTACCCGTACCCGTACCTTATATATCTACTAACGTAGATATATCCCCTAAACCCCCAACGGGGGTTGAGAGCGACGAGGAGCAGATCCGGGAACCATCATCGGAGCCCACCGTCGAGTTCACCCAGTTCTGGTCGCTCTACCCGAATCACGATTACGAGGATGCCGCAGTCCGCGAGTTCCGCAGGGTGCGCCGCCGGCGCGTAAGCCTGGTCGCTCTCCTTCAGGGGGCTCAGATGCTTCGTGACGAGCACAGGGATCCCAGGTACATTCCGGCAGCAGCCAAGTGGCTGCATGACGGGGGTTGGAAGAACAGGCCCAGGCCGAGAGCGCCCGCGTCGTCGTCGGGCCCGGTGCCGAGCCGCAGCCAGCAGAACCAGGATGCGAACGCGGCGCTGATCGCCCGGTACGCGCAGGAGGAAGCACAACAACCGCAGGGAGCCAGGAAGGAGATCGGCTCATGAGCCTCACACTCAAGGAAAGCACCCTGGTGCTCGCCAAGATCCGGGCGCACCACGGGAACGCGCCCATCACCGACCTGGAGGCCCGCACCTTCCACGAGGAGCTGCGCTCCGACGCCACGCTGGCCGA
>NZ_JAFNMO010000014.1:0-2840 GCF_026537235.1 Bifidobacterium sp. B4111
TCACGAGGCAAACGCAAGATGATATCTTCTTTTTGTGGGAAATAGCGAAAAAGAGTGATGGGTGTCACTCCGGCTTTATCAGCGATTTGTTTGACTGTAACCTCGTCATATCCATACTCCGCAAAGAGCTTCAATGCACATTCACGGATATAACGGCGGGTCGATGCCTTTTTGGATACCTGCCATTTCTTCCGAGCTATAACTGCTGCCGTCGAAATGCCTCGCATGTCAGTTTCCGTCACCAATTCCTCCAACTCATTTTTTGTCTCATACCGGCATTTTATCCGCTTGCGAGGTGAACACGGCCGCGCCTCCCCTTGGCGGCTGCCGATGAGAAAAGTGGTCCAGCATTGACCCTATAGTTCATATGTAGTTGTGTTACATTTTAATTTTAGCAGATACCTTGCACATCAGGAGCGACAAGCAAGAAAACCTGTTACAGGAAATCAAACGGATTCTGGGTATAACCGCGGAACCGAGAGAGGTGCAAACATGGAGATTTTTCAGGTAATCTGTGACGGAATCGGCGACGATAAGATATTTCTGCCGGTGCATACAGGTCGTGGAGAGGACTTGTCCCCAGGTTTCCATTTGTCGTCTCTGCCTCAAGGTACTGAGACCCTTGCGATTGTATTGAGGGATGAGAGCCATCCACTCTTCGGATCCATGACGCATTGGCTGATCTGGGATTTGCCAGCTAGCTGCGACATTGAAATGAACATTCCTAAAAAGGGCAATCCAGGCAGAGGAGAGGCAAGGCAAGGGATCGCCTATGGGTGGCATCGGTATCGTGGGCCTAAACCACCAAGGGGAACAAGCCATAAGTATGTCTTCACTGTATTTGCGGTGTCACAGAAGCTTGATTTAGGTGGGCTGACAACATATAAACGGCTTCTCGAATCCTTGCAAGGCAAGGTGCTAGGCAAAGGCAGTGTCGAGGGTTTCTACGAATGAGTGACGCAGAGGAGGCATCTCCCACTGCCCTCCATGCTGCGTCACCGTTGTCTGCTATTCTGCCAATTCTCCCGCGATTGGCATTGATGTGGAACGCAATGAACGGCTTCCATGTGAAGCATTGGAACTTACTGGTTCTCAAAAAAACGAGATGAGATGAGTCGCCAGTTCAGCGGGACCGGAATCCATGCCCCTGATGAATCAGCTTAGTTGGGATTGCACGTACCTATTCAGGACCGATGGAAATTAATTGTAAAAGTAGAGGTGTGAAGTGGAAAAAATCAATAAGGAATGGCTAATGCTTGTCAGCCTCTGTGTAGCTGAAGCCATATTGTTTGTCAACACGACTGCATTCAACCTAGCTCTTCCCTCAGTAGCGAGATCATTTAATGCGTCCACTGCCGAGCAGCAAGGGTTGTATCTGTTTATCCATTATGCTTCGTGGCGGTGCTGCTTATCGCTGGTTTCTTTGGTGACCTAATCGGGTACAGACATGTTCTCCTAACCGGATTGACTTTATACGCTGCTGCTTCAGTTCTGGGAGTCGTGGCCGCCAATATGGCAATGCTCATCGCTGCGCGAGCCTTGCTTGGTATAGCTGCTGGAATGTTCATACCCATGGGCCTTGCTTTGATTACCACCTCATTCTCTGCGAACAATAGGAGCAGGGCGGTGACGATTTGGACGGTGGCTGGGACACTTGGCATTCCCCTGGGGCCGATCATCGGTGGCGGGATGACCCTTGTCATGGGGTGGAAAGGTTTGTTCATCTTTGACGTCATAGCCATGGTAGTTGCGTCAGTGCTCAACTGGACCTTTCTGCCCAAAAATCGGTCTCAGGGACGGGCTAAGACTAAATTCCCTCTGCTTCAATCCTTGCTTATGATCGCGGGAGTCAGCTTGTTGTCAACGGGACTTATCAATGCGCAAAAGGCGCTGTTGTCGTGGACGACGTTGCTGCCATTTCTCTTCGGCCTTACTCTCGCAGCGCTTTTTGTATTTGTCGTTGGCCGCTCGGATACGCAGCTCACAGATTTAAGTCTTATGCAGTTCACCTCTCATTTAGAGTCAGTTCCGCTGCTTTGCTGCTTTTAAATTTCGCTGCTTTTGGGGTTACTTTTATCCTTCCTACCTATTTGGAAGCGGTAAAAGGCCAGAATGCTCTAACTAGTGGTTTGATGCTCATGCCGATGGTCGCTGCTGCTATAGCAGGTGCCATGCTGAACAAGAGTTTCGTCAATAAGATTGGTGAGCGGAGAGCATGTCTGATGGGACTGTTCTGTATTGGGCTTGGACTACTTGCCATTGCATTGGGGGTGCATACAGGAGCCTATGGAATCTTAGTTGTTGGGCAACTTATCGCAGGTATTGGTATGGGATCGGGTCAACCTATCTCCTTTAATTGGGCATTTTGCGATGTACCATCAGAGCGCTCAGGCCAGGGATCGTCGCTTCTCTCAGTATTTCAACAGTTGGGTTCGATTCTCGGGATAGGTGTATTCGGGTCCATACAGGGGGCCCTATATGTCAGAGGGTTGAGCGCGGAGGTACGGGGTACGGGGATGGCAGTGGCAAATACCGTCACGGCATCGCTTCAACAAGCCGAAAACATGACAGGACAGGCTGCTGCTGCTCTAAGGCAAAGCGCTATCCGCGCATATGTGTCCTCTGGCACGGCGAATTTCATAATCAGTGGTCTGATAGTAATGATTGCACTGATAGTGGTATTCCTTATGTCACGCAAGCCGATGGGAAAAGTGTCTTAGCCTGAATGGCGATGCTGGTTTAAACGCGATGGATGCTGAGTTCTATAGATACGGTCTTATCTTGCTTGACCAGAACTGTGCATTAAATCGTTTCTTAATCTCGGTGCGTTTGCCTCGTGG
>NZ_JAFNMO010000015.1:0-1825 GCF_026537235.1 Bifidobacterium sp. B4111
CTCGTTGGCGTGGTTGGTTGTTTATGGGGCCGTTTGCGGTGGTGTTTGTGGTGGTGTTTGTGGTGCCGGTGGTGTATGCGGTGTGGATTTCCTTGTTTCAGCATCGTATGGTTGGTGGGACGGTGTTTGTTGGTTTGGCGAATTATCGTCGTCTGTTGGCTGATGGGCAGTTCTGGTCGTCGGTGCGCCGGGTGGTGGTGTTCACGGTGGTGCAGGTGCCGGTCATGTTGTGTTTGGCGGCGTTGATGGCCCTGGCCTTGGATTCGCTGCGTCTGCATGGGATGCGGTTCTTCCGTATTTCGACGTTCCTGCCGTATGCGGTGCCGGCGGTGGTGTCGGCGCTGGTGTGGGGGTTCATGTATGGGGCGAAGTACGGGCTGGTGGGCTCGTTGAACGCGTGGCTGGGCACGCATGTGGACGTGCTGCAGCCGTCGGTGCTTTTGGCGGCGATCGGGAACATCAACACGTGGGAGTTCACGGGGTATAACATGCTGATCTTCTATTCGTCGCTGTCGACGGTGCCGCGCTCCCTGTATGAGGCGGCGGCGATCGACGGGGCGGGCGAGTGGCAGGTGGTGCGCCGGGTGAAGCTGCCGGAGCTGCGGGGCTCGCTGGCGATCACGGTGATCTTCAGCATCATCGGCTCCTTCCAGCTGTTCAACGAGCCGAGCGTGATGCAGAACATGGTGCCGGGCAATGCGATCACGACGTATTACACGCCGAACATGTATGCGTATAATCTGAGTTTTTCGGGCAATCAGTCCAATTATGCGGCTGCGCTGGCCATCGTGATGGCGGCGTTGACGATGCTGGTGGCGTATGCGGTGCAGCTGCGGAGCATGAGGGAGCAGATGCGATGAGCGTGCTGGATGCTGAAGGCCGCAGGGTGCGGGCGGGGGAGCGTGCGCGGGCGCGCCGGGTGGCGGCGGACGAGCGGGCGGAGCGGCGTCGTGCGGCGTCGACCGGGTTCTCGAACCCGTCGAACCCGCGCCGGTCGGTGTGGCTGACGCTGGCGTGCGGCGTGTTCGCCGTGTACTGCCTGTTCCCGTTCGCCTACCTGCTGGTGAACGCGACGAAGACGCAGGCGGACTTCACGAGCACGTTCGGCCTGGGGCCGGGCCGCTCGTTCGCCCTGTGGGAGAACATCCGCGAGGTGTTCTCCTACCAGGACGGGATCTTCGCCCGCTGGCTGGCGAACACGCTGCTGTACGTGGCGGCGGGCGCGGGCGGGGCCACGCTGCTGGCGGTGATGGGCGGGTACGCGCTGGCCAAGTTCCGCTTCCCGGGCCGCAAGGCGGTGTTCGCGGTGGTGCTGGGCGCGATCAGCGTGCCGGGCATCGCGCTGGCGGTCCCGCAGTTCCTGCTGTTCGCGAAGCTGGGGCTGACCAACACGCCCTGGGCGATGATCGTGCCCAGCCTGATCAGCCCGTTCGGCCTGTACCTGATGTGGATCTTCTCGGACCAGGCCGTGCCCGGGGAGCTGCTGGAGGCGGCGCGCGTGGACGGCGCCTCGGAGTGGCGCACCTTCCGCACCATCAGCCTGCCCCTTTTGGCGCCGGGGATCGTGACCTGCGCCCTGTTCACGATCGTGGCGACCTGGAACAACTACTTCCTGCCCCTGATCATGCTCAAGGACGCGGACTGGTACCCGCTGACCATCGGCCTGAACCAATGGAAGGACCAGGCCAGCACCGCAGGCGGGCAGGCCATCCAGAACCTGGTCATCACCGGCAGCCTGATCACCATCATCCCCCTGGTCATCGCCTTCCTCCTCCTGCAGAAATACTGGCAATCCGGCCTCGCCGCAGGAGCCGTCAAAGAATAA